>NZ_JBNNLZ010000002.1:0-27973 GCF_050272295.1 Lysinibacillus sp. NPDC048646 | reverse complement strand
TTCGTTTCTTCATCTAAATTTGAGAATTTATCGCCTTTTCCGATGAAAGTATGATTAGGAAGAGTCACACTAAGTTCTTTGAGTTGTGTATTGGCTTCCTCTTGAGTTAAAGATCCGTCTTTAACTTGTTTCATAATTTCTTGTACCTGTGTATTCGTTTCTTCATCTAAATTTGCGAACTTATCGCCTTTTCCGATGAAAGTATGATTAGGAAGAGTCACACCAAGTTCTTTGAGTTGTATATTGGCTTCCTCTCGAGTTAAAGAAACGTCTTTAACTTGTTTCATAATTTCTTGTACCTGTGTATTCGTTTCTTCATCTAAATTTGCGAACTTATCGCCTTTTCCGATGAAGGTATGATTAGGAAGAGTCACACCAAGTTCTTTGAGTTGTATAGTGGCTTCCTCTTGAGTTAAGGAACCGTCTTTAACTTGTTTCATAATTTCTTGTACCTGTGTATTCGTCTCTTCATCTAAATTTGCGAATTTATCGCCTTTTTCATTATGTTTTGAAAATAATGATACCCCTAGATTTGCTAGTTCGTTCCTTAGATCATTTAAAATTTCATTAACTTTTTGTTGTGTTTCAACATCCAAATTTGTGTATTTTTCTACATTTACTGTTTCTTTTTGAAATTCAGCAGCATAGGTTGGAATAGTTGTACCTCCTATTATCCCTAATGATAAAGCTCCTGTCATAGCATAAGTTGAAATCTTACTTTTTATTTTCATTCTTATTCACTCCTTGAATACGTGTATATTCAGCTTAGATTTTAACTAAACTGTAAATACACTTTATCAGCGAAATGTGTCAGCTGTATGTCAAAAGAGGAATTGCTTGAAAAAGGTTACACTATTGAAGAGATTATTAGTGCTTTTGAGGAAGTAGTTTCAGATATAAAACAACCTATAACAGATGATGAAACAGATAACTAATTACGGTTGTCTGTTTTTTTTGTGACATTTTATATATTTCAAATGAGTCTCCCGACTAGAAATATGAGTATTTTCGTATATTTTAGTAACATTTATACCCTAAATAAACTTATATATAATAATAAACTATGTTATATTCGGTAATTTTACTTACTTTTTAGAAGATTCGCATTTTAAAATATTGTTATGTATGATTGTAATGTAATGGAAAACAAAAATATGAGTAAGCTAGGAGGAAAGATATGAAGAAAAAAATTACGAAAACATTATTATGTGCGACTATGGGGATAAGTATTTTAACACCCTTAGCGGTATCCGCCAAAACAGAGGATAATAACGAGCAACAATTGATTACACAGATTAACCAGAGGGAGAATAGTTTCCCTAATGTAGGACTAGGCACTCAGTGGCTTTTCCAATATTACGATAAATATTTAAGAGCGAATGGATTATTTCGTGTTGCTCCAGTTGTAACTGTGGAAGATTTAGAAGTTAAAAATTCTTATGGTCAATTAGCAATGGAACCCCAAGTAATAAGTACTACCCCACTTTGGGCTGGACAAAGTGATTTAGAAAATGCGACTGACCGTGAACAAACTTTAAATTCAACAGAATTTCGTAAATCTTATTCCAACACTACAACTTCTTCTACAGAACATGGATTTATGCTAGGGACTGAAACATCTCTTTCAACTGGCATACCCTTTCTAGCAGAAGGAAAAATCACCTTAAAAGCAGAATATAATTTTAATAGTACTCAGGCGCATGAAGCCTCTGAGACTGTAGAGTATGTAGCCCCAACTCAAGCAATTATTGTTCCACCACAAACAATTGCTCGTGTAACGGCAACATTAGATGTAAAAAAAATTAAAGGTAAAATGGACCTTCATTCAGAAATTGGATTGAATAAAGAAGTATATGGTTCCGATAAAATCACAATGTATCATGTATTTGAAGGTATTAAAGGTTCGGTAAGCCTTGGTTCTATTTATGACGATGCCTACAAGCAAGCAGAAAAAGATGGGTATAGTGAAATACCTGAGATTAAAGCTCTTTCAAGAAGTTCTAATAATCCCGATTACTTTTTAGCTAGTGGAGTGGGGAGCTTTGAATCAGAATACGGCAGTATTTTCAATGTTAAAGTTGAATATATAAATATAAAAACCAAAAAGATTGATAAAACAGAAAATATAGTTATACAACCTAAAATAAAATCACTAACAGAATAAGTCGGTAATCGAGATTTTTTGCAATACAAATTACCTATACGAAGAGGATGACTAACACTCCCTTGACAAGAATGAACGTTCGTTTCGTTTGTTCTTGTCAAGGGAGTGGGAATTAATAAAAAAAAGCCCAGGCTCAAAATTAATTGAGTACCTGGGCTTTGGTGTATGGTTGAGGAATGGTGCATCTTAACCCTTTGTGCAGAAAGGAAAAGTTGCACCTGAATTATTATATCAATACAAGTATATAGGTAGCATCCAACAAATGGTATAAAAACAAATATAAACACAACTACTTGGATAATATACATTTTTAACTAATAATATCCAATTAATAAAAAATCTTTAATTACTCTTTCCTGTTCCCAATTCTATTTTTTACTTCTTCGTTGTTGAATCGTAATATACAATCCTATTAAACGGTCCGTAGTCATTGTACGACTCTTCAAATCATTTAAATGAACTTGCTGAATCACACCGTCTTTAACAGCTTGTGTTAAAAATGCTTCTGCCTCTGTAATCATTGCTGGTGAACCAGGATTCCAATTTGTCACTTTATTTTCCTCCTTTTTGTCTTCAATTAATTGGACCTTCAATTTGCTGTTACTAGGAACAATTACAGTACCTTCTAACTTGTAGCCCTTTGGCATAATCCAATTTGACTTAACTTCAAAATGCGGGCGATCAATAGCATTAGTCCAAGTACCTCCCCACTCAATGCCTAATTTCTTAGCAATAGCCCCTACTCTATTCAATATAGTCACATCATATAAAGATTGTGGATGACCAACAGCAATATTCCACGCTAGGCGTGATTTGTGATTACTGTCTAATGTCCAAGTAACAATCTGACCTGTTATGATAATAGGCACATAAATGAAAAAACATATGTAATAAGGAAATAAAGAAGCCCCCCATCACCGGAGTGGTCTTCTAGTATGGTTTATTTAATGAAAGCATCGTGTTCAATTATATTTTGAAACATTCGTACAGTGCTCTTCTAATTCTCTTAGTGAAAATAAATTTGTTATGGGATATTCACCAGAGGTTTCTTTAGAATACGTTAAATGGACGATAGCATATTTATTTATTTCACTTATCCAAAAAACAACATCATCATTATCTTCTCTTCTTGCTATTGCTATAGCTTTCTTTCTAAATAGAATGTGACTTGGAGAAAGTTCTCTCATTAATTCCCCATTAAGACTTTCTGACATCCTATCATTAATTAACCACCATGGTTCAACATAATTTTTTTAGAATATCTTTCAATTGGGAGCATATCCTTTCCTAACTGAATTCAACGTCGTCCTAATACTTTTCCCTAAACTATTCCTTTAATTTAATAATACCTTATAACACAATCATTTAGATAAATTCCCCATTTACCGTTACGACACATAAAAAACCACTCATCACGGAGTGGACTTTTTATGATAATTTCGTAATTAAATTCTATTTAGTGAATGTGGTTGCTTCTCGTATTTTTTAAACTCAGGAGTTTCCATTAATCCTTGGAAAAACTTATCTTTGGCTTCCCTATATGCGTCCATTGATTTGCCTTCATATTCTTTCTTTAAGTTATCATATTCATCACGATATTTATTATTTGCCAATAAAACCTCCCTAAATTTCCAAAGGAAATCAAATTCAGAATCAATTGCAGTTAATTGGACTCCTAAAGGAGGATTCGTTGTATCATCCTTAAATGCCCTAAATGTATCTGTTTTAATACTTTCATCATTTCCTTCGTATAGACTTGAAAGTAATTCTACTGCTTTCGGAAATTGCTCAGCACTAACACGTACTTGAAGATCTAAATCCCCCTTAGTAACACTATTAGGAATTGCTGTACTACCAACATGCTGGATATCAACTTCTGGTATTAGCTTTTTTATTTTATTTTTGTGCAATTCAAAAGTTTTCTCAGCATTTTCATTAAATAGTTTGCTATCAAAAAAGTTTACTTTTTCCATATAAATCTCCATTCTATAATTATTTATTCTTTTGATGTTACCATATTTTCAAATATTTAACATCAAGTCATCATTTAATTTAATTGATATTTCTTTTCCTTCCACCATTTCAGCCACTGACAATCCATCAAATAAAGCCATAATAACAATGCCCAGACCGAAAACAGCTTTTAGTTGATATACATAATACTTAACAGCAAATATTTCTAGTCCTATCATGTAACTACTTAGAAAGTAACTTGTAAATCCAGCCATACTAAAGCTACCAATTGCAGCGATAAGGATTGAAATCACATAGAACACAAAAAACAAGAAGTTCACCAATTCCGATAGTTCGATAAAAACACATCTATTGTAACTGTTAATCTAAATTCTGAATTGTTAAACTATTAGCAACTACCAAGAATACACTTAAAACTTAATTCATTCAGGAGGGATACAAATGGAGCAAAAGTTACATTTATTTCCGTATCAAGTGAATGCAGTGGTCGAAGAGGTGTCTGAGGTGCCAAAAGGTATTGAGCTTATAGCAGCTCCAAAAATTTGGGAGAATTCTAAAGGGAAGGGAATCACTGTTGCGATATTGGACACAGGGTGCGACGTCAACCATCCTGATTTGAGTGAGCGTATTATCGGCGGACGGAATTTCACTGGTGATGATAATGGACAACCTGATGTATACACCGATTATAATGGCCATGGAACCCATGTGGCTGGCACAATCGCTGCCGTCCATAACGGTACAGGAGTAGTTGGTGTTGCGCCTGAAGCAAGTTTATTGATATTAAAGGTGCTTGATAAAAGTGGATCAGGGCAATACGACTGGATCATAAATGGCATTAACTATGCAGTGGAACAAAAGGCGGATATCATCTCCATGAGCCTCGGCGGTTCTGTCGATGTACCTGAGTTGCACCAAGCTATTCTAAACGCTATCGCTAATCAAATTCTAGTAGTTTGTGCTGCTGGAAATGAGGGTGATGGACAGAGTTCATCAGACGAATTGGCCTATCCTGCCTGCTACAATGAAGTCATCAGCGTCGGATCCATTAATCTGCAACGCCGTTCTTCTGAATTTTCAAATTCGAATAATGAAGTCGACTTAGTAGCCCCTGGTGAAGAAATCCTTTCAACATATTTAAACGGAAATTATGCAAAACTAAGCGGAACTTCGATGGCAACACCGCATATATCCGGTGCACTTGCACTCATAAAAGAGAGTGCCAACAAAAACTTTGAGCGAAATCTGACAGAGGTTGAGCTGTATGCACAATTAATAAAGAGAACGATTCCTTTAGGAAACTCGCCAAAACTCGAAGGCAACGGATTGCTGTACTTAACAACAGTGGAATACTTATCGGAGGTGTTCAACCAAAAATTATTTGCACAGGCGTTGAAAATATAATGGAAAAGCTAGAATTGTTATATTGTGAATGGCAAACCGCCAAGTCAGACTTTTTAAAATATAAGGAAAATCGACCCTATTATGACGAAAAGAAAGATAAGGAAGTCAGGAATCAATACTATCAGAGCATTTCATTTACGGATGCTAATCTTTCAGACAGCCTTCACACATTGCTTGAAAAAACACATACAGATCAGTTAAACTACAGCCCGCACCGTTATGTGTACCCTTGGGTCGATTTGCAGGAAAACGGTTCATTAAAAAGCCTTTATTCTGGAAATAGGATGGATCCACTTTCTGTCATAGAGGAGGACGTTCGGCTCCATGAAATGCAGGCAACAGGGTTAATCAGCATCTTTTCGGATGATCTATTTAACTGTGAACATGTAGTGCCTCAATCATGGTTCGATAAAAAAGAACCGATGAGAGGAGACTTGCATCATCTATTTGCCTGCGAACCCACCTGCAATAGCAGTCGCAGCAACTATCCTTACTACGATTTCCACGATTATATCCCTGAAGGATTGATTTTAGGAATCAAAGATGGCTGCGGTAAGGCTGAAGAAAGTAAATTCGAACCAGAATACGGCAAAGGAATCGTTGCTAGAGCAACACTCTATTTCCTAATTCGCTATTCAAACACAATAAAAAAAGAACTGGAGAATGTCTCTTTATTGCTAAAATGGCATCAAACATTTCCGGTATCCATCTATGAAAAGCATCGCAACCTTGCTATCCATGAACTACAAGGCAATCGGAACCCGTTTATTGATTTTCCAGAGATGGCAGAAAGTATCATCACTATAGAAAAATGAAGTGATTGATTGAAAATTTAACAACTTTCTACGGTAGAGCGTGAGATTGATCAATTGGCGGCACAACTCGAAAAATATGACTTAATCCAGTCACTTCCCGGTATAGGTGAAAAAATCGAGGCCACGATACTTTCAGAAAATGGGGAAATTGAGCGGTTCAATCATCCCAAAAAGCTAGTAGCCTTTGCGGGACTAGACCCATTTTTCAGTAACTTGATTAATTTTATTATTCCATTTAGAGTCCTCCTTGTTTGATGATGGGTCATTGGTCGTTGACACTCATGCATCATACTAGAGGGCTCTTTTTCTTTCAAGACCTCGGACATCCTTCAAACAGGAATGCTGCTCCGTTAGTAAAAAAGCGTCTCAACTTATTGTAGAGTTTGAGTGAAATGTTTCACAATATTTTTTCATGGATATACACTTGAGGGCTGGCATGTGGAAGAATGTAGGCTCCAGTACGAATCAACTGTATGTTTCGAAGCATTTTTTCCTTCACAACATGGTTTAGAAAGGGTGCACTTATGCCTTGCAAAATTAAAGAAGGGATAAAATAAACAAGCCAAAGGACACCTATATAGAATGAAAACAATATTAGTTGATCTCTACTGTCTGGTAATCAATGATGTTCAAACTCTCACCGGAATTTTTGTAAATCTGGAATACTTGCCTCTCCTTTTGTGCGTGGTGGGTGGTACTTCTATTTTACCAAAGGATGGTTTCTTTTTGTTTTTCTTGACATAAAAAGGGGCAATCCCTCAGCCAATTTTCCATGGCTTTTGGGACAGCCCCTCTATATCCTTTAACTGATAGAAAACCTGTTCAATTTTGCCTCAGTACCAAGCATGACAGTGTTAAGCTCATTCCCTCGGCTATCTTGTCCCCTTCTGAAATAGAGACTGCGTAAAAAATTCTTGCTGTTCACGCGAGCAATCACCTGACTGCGACTTCTCGGCAAATTGCAGCATTGCGCTAAGCCGCTAATCCAATCAGCGATTTCTTGATGTGGAAGTAGCTCTTTGTCAATCATCGTATCCACGATGTTGACCAACCGCTCATCATCCTCATCGCTAAAAATGTGTCTACCATTATGAAGCATGCCAGAAATAGCAACAAGCACCTCACGCAGCATGGCGACGCTGCTCTCCTCGCACTGCACTAGCTCGACAAAAACATCCGCACCGTGAGACGCGCTGTGAGCCCAGCCCCCTACTGAAAGGTAACCTCGCAGATCCATCTCCTCTTTATAATAGCGGAGCATTACATGCATTAATTGCTCAATTTCCGCTTGATTGAAAAATGGATTCTGTCTGTGGCGTTGCACAATCAAAGCGATAGGCAAGGCAGAGAACGTCCTTGTAAAAACTGACTGATCATCCTCGCTGCCAATATTATAGAACAAATGGTTGTCATCAGTCAGAACAGTTAAGAGGCTACGCAACTCCTCTCCACTGAACCTATTCTCTTCCCTAATCCACATATAAAACATCGGATAAATCAGGTTATCCCGTAATTCTGGCTGAGGATCGCCAATATATTGAAGTAACAAAGGTAAGAAATCTTGATGCTGCTCACCTTCGCGTAACTGGTACTCATCCTTCTCAATTCTTTGCAAATCCAGCATCAATTTGGTCCTTGTATCGCTCATTTCCCCATCCCTCTCATCATTCGTTCACTCTCCTCGCCGAGATCATGAGTCAGCGGAAATTCTGCTTATTCCTATTGTCATCCCTTGGATGCAATAAATTCAGACATCCATTTCATTGCACCACGGAATTTGTCAGGGTGAAGCCCAAATCCAACCCTGAAATGTCCAGGACGCTCAAACACTTCACCAGGAAGAACAGATACTTCCGTACTCGCAATCAATTTCTCTGCAAAATGTTGGCTACTAAGTGTTTTATCTTTCAAAAACGGGAAGGCAACGATTCCGCCTTCTGGTTCAACCCAGTCGAGCTCGTTGACTAGCTTTCGGAATTCTGATACATTTTCTAGCATCCATGACTTGTGCTCAAGTCCGATATTCTTTCAATGAAGCAGAAGCCTAACCGCAATAAAATCATTAATCGAACAAATTGTATGAGTAGTATAATCTTTAAAATCACGAATTTGGTCGATCAACTCCTTGTCAGCGACCACCCACCCTACTCTCAGTCCAACACATGCGAGACATTTGACCCTCGACCTTGTTTAATCCACTGATCAATCTCAGATGTTCTTTTTCTTTTCGACATAAAAACATCCCTTTAGATAATCATATCTAAAGGGGTAAAACGGTGCAACTTTATTTCAAACCTACACCTAAAGGGCGGTTTTATATCACTTATGCTCATGTACAAAATCGTGGAGGGACCTTTTTCAGTGCACTTATTTTATTCCTTCCATCTATGCCCTGAAGTTCAACGATTTCCTTTGATCTGGTATGGTGTAAATAATGTCCTCCCTCAAATGTCATCACTTTTCCATGTACAGAATCTATGACTTGCTCTTCATGCAATGGTATCCATCACTAAAAGCTCCACTGCCATAATGTTCTTTAGGTAAGGGAGTTACTTTGTTAATTTAATAATCCATTTCTTAATGTCCACGAGTCTATTGTATTCAGGTTTTTCATGAGTACCAGCGATAATGAGAGGAACAAGGGAATCGATTTTGTGTAAAGAACCATGTGCTCCTCCACCAGTATGATTATGACTATGTTCTTCAATAAATTCAAATTGAGGCTTTGCATCTACAATAATAAATTGACCTTCATGTGAATGCAGGGCACCATTAAGCCTTGCTAGAGCATCTGGATAATCGTCATATTCGATAAGTCCTTGACTATCGACCTTTAAATTTAATATTGAGTGATCACCATCTAACTTCCATGAATTGAGATAATGTCCCCAATGAAATTAATGAAGGTCCGTTGATATCTATTTTATTTGGTAGAAGTCCCATAGCTGAAATAAGTTTCGGTACATTTAATCGTTGGTGAAAACTCCCACGATATAAAAGTCCATTGATAGAGGCAGATTGAATGTCATCCTTTGAGAGTTCTTCGTGAATGGTCTGAACATTTTTGCTCAAATGCTCTTTATTTAGATTAACAATACCGTCTAGAACAACATTTTTCACTCCAAGGCTCCATATTTCGCTTATGCCGCTTCCATAGCTAATAATGCGATTTTCATCTTTCTTAAACCATATAAGGCCTGGACATTTCTTGCAGCTGTTCCAGTCATCTAATTGATTCAAGAAAAAAAGACCTGAGCTTTTCACTCAAGTCTTCCTCGATCATTAGATATCAATTTCAAAATGATACTTACGATAATAATCGAAATGATGGAACCAATTAAATCTGGAAGAGTGTAGAAATCACTTAATGTAGGACTCCAATTGGTGCCTTTGAAACAACTGCATACCTTATATTTTAATTCCAAATCAGGTTAGCTATGACACGAACAATCCCAGCAGTTACAACTAAAAAGAAAGTAGGTGTTAGTCATTCTTATAATCTTTGGGCAAACGTCTAAATACGCATTAATGCGCCATTAGGCTTTGGTAACTCTTGAGCTGTTATCTGATTCATTTTACAAAAATGTTTAAAAAATTGTTGTGCCAGCTCTCGTTCATTTGGGTCACTTTTCAACGAAACTATATCAAGCAAAATTTGAGCCATCCATGAATTTTCAAAATAACGGAATTTACCTGTATTCCATGTCATTTTTTCAGGGAATTTTTCATTTATATAATATTGCCAGAAAAGCAGCTGATCCGATTCCTGTTCTGTAAGTTGAATTCTGTATTTTGAATGAGCAGGAATATATCCATCTTCACAAAGCTTACCGACAAAATCTTCATTCACCATATAGACACCTAAGATACGTCTGTCTTTTTCAGGCATGCTGGAATCTATTGCTGTTAATAGGACAGCGCTATTTTGGTGCAAGCGGCTCGGCTTGTTTGGCTTTCCTTTGTTATTACCACTTTTTAATACGCCTGAAAAAACTTTCCACTCTGAAAAAGAACTATTCTGTTCTTCTGTGTCACACCAAAAAACCATTTGTGATTCGGGATGAAGTTTATGGTTTTTCATAAGTTTTTCGTGTTCCAAGCGAAGTAACAGTTTTTTTCGTTGTAGTTTTTTTCCCTCTTCCTTCTTCCATTCTTCCTCTTTTCGTTCATTTTCCTTTTTTTGTATAATTTCTTCAAGTGACTTAGCATCACTTTTATCATGTAGTTTTAGGTGCTTTCCAAATACATCTGGGAAAACAAACAGTTTATTTTCCGATGCGAAATGTATTTCAATACTAGAATCATTATGTTGAACTATACTACCCATGCCAAAACGCTTATGTGTAACTTTCTTATTGATTAGATTCATTATTCTAGTCCTCCTTATGGAATAAAAACTCGGTTACTATTAGATAGTAAATTAATAATTTCTAACTTCCTTTAAAGCTCACATAACTGTTTTAATTTTTTCTCCGCTTAAAAAAGATATTAAAAAACGTATCCAAATTCTATCTGCAAAAAAGAACAGCGGAATTCGAAATACGATTTAAAAAAAACAATTGTAAGACTATTATAACATTTTTTAATAAATTTACAAATTTATTATTGACAACATATTTTATCATAAGGTAAAATTATTGTTTATTCTCTGAATCCCCTTGAAATAGCTATGAAATAAAGGCCTCCAAAAAGTCGCGAAACTTCTGGAAAGCCCCTATAAATAACCACTTGATTACCGGTGAAAGCATAGGAGGGCTCAATGATATAATAATCTCCGGTTTTAGGTGGTATATTGTTACTGATGTTATATGGCTTAGCTTTCTGACCAAATTCATAATGAATTGTTAAGGCAATATACATTCACTATTTCTGTTCGGTTCATCTAAAACCGAATATCCATTTACTGACTATACAAAAACAGATATTTATCAATACATCGGAACTGAGCGTGAAAAATTAAAGCTCCCACCTTGCTCTCCTGAAGATGTCATTTTCATGGATGCGAAAGCGAATAATAGCATCGGCCGCTATGTGCATCATATTCACACTTTTTGACTTGATAATAATATGAGCTTTGAGGAATTTGTAGGACATCGCACATGTAACGCCTGCGATTACTCGGCGTAGAAAAAATTGCTGATACTGAGTATTTGTGAGCGTTCGTACGAATCACATCTACTTTCGTCCCATGATCAGCGCTGCTGCTTAAAATATTATTCTCCATATGTAAACGTTGGACTTCTTTACGCAGATCTAGTAACTCTTTTTCTTCTTTCGTTCGATTATCTTCCACAGTAAATGAACCTGTATTTTGATGGTTTTTAATCCAGTGATCTAACGCTGAAGGCGTAATTTCGTATTCTCTGGCAATGTCTGCACGAAACTTGCCATTTTCATAAAGCTTCACCATTTATAACTTAAAATCTGCTTTATAGGTTTTACGTTCTTGTCTCATTTTGACACGCTCCTTTGGGTAGTCTTTTTAGTGTACTAGCCCTTATAAGAGCTGTCTAACCAAGTGTAGCCTACCCAACCATAATCCATTTTTTCTTAAAGGTAAATTCCTAATTGTTCACAAGTAACGGATGCAATTAAGTTTCTTCTTTCCTATAAATATAGTGGGGAAAGTAATTTATTGATGTATGTCTATTGAATAGAAATATGTTGGTGACTGACATGAAAAATAACTACATTTCAAACTTAGCCTTCATTTTGCATTTTCCTAATCTCTACAATTTTCTTCCAGATCTCCCTATCAATTTTGGCAAAACTACTTATGCTTGGCGTTGTATTTACTTCAAATAATATAGGTTTTCCTTTAAGATTTATTCCAAAATCAATGCCATATTCTCTACAAGGAAAGTGGGATGCTATTACTTCAGATGCTAAAATTGAATCTTTTTTTAGAGAAGCTATTGTTTTATCTTTCTTTGTATTATCCATCATCATATAATCTGATAATAATTCATCAATCGGTATTACTTGAGAACCCCGATTTGAATTGACAATCCCATGATCCTCAGTTGCAATTCTTCCGTAAATTCCACCAATTATCCATTTTCCCTTTAGTTTTTGAACATGAACACGAATGGATATTGAATGCCCATTAGGGGTTAGACTCATGACCCCCTCCTGTATAATATAAATTCCGCTTAATCTATCGTGTTTCTCATATGGATGTAGAACTTGATGGAAATCCTCAATTGCTGCCACACACTTATTTATTTCTTCACCTTGCATGGTAAATCCGTTAAAACAATAGTGTCCATCTTTTCTTTTGTAGACTTTATAAATTGCTCTTCCTTGTCCAGTGCTATTATGTTTCACATAAACATACTCATACCTATCTAATAAATAGATTAGGTTTTCTAGACTGTAAAGTGTTGATTCTGGAATGCAGTTAGTTGTTAAAGGATTTTGATTTAAAAGTAAAAATTGTTCCCATTTTCCAAGTCCATTTTTCAATAAACGCACCTCATTTAGTAAGATATTTTTATTTCTTTTGTATTAATAGTGTAGTCCTCTCCACTTATGGAGGTTACTGTATTGTATGTAAATAGATTTATCTTGCATGGGTGGTCGGGACTTGGTAACGCGATTAATCTCTCCCATTTTTCTGTTAGAGTCCCATAGTAAATTTACTGCACTAGAAAAGTTTCATTATGATTGTTCTCTATACATCCATTTTTTTGATTTTCAAAATCATTAGTTTCTAATGTATCTGCCCTGCTAATCTTTACTTTTAGTCATATGATAATAGGAGATGTCGAGTAAGGAGATGGAAGCTATTGAAAAAAACGACGAAATTAAAAAAAATAATATATTCAGACGAACTTGAATTTTTAATGGAAGCCCATAACGGTCTTTCCGCAAAAGTTGTAGAGGAAGTCGGTTTTAAAGGGATTTGGGCGAGTGGTCTATCGATATCAGGATCATTAGGTGTAAGAGATAATAATGAAGCATCATGGACGCAGGTATTAGATATACTTGAATTTATGAGTGATACGACAACAATTCCCATCCTATTAGATGGGGATACAGGATATGGAAATTTCAATAATGCTCGGAGGTTAGTTAAAAAACTAGAACAATTGAATATTGCTGGAGTTTGTATCGAGGATAAAATTTTTCCGAAAACGAATTCATTTATTAATGGAGAAACACAGCCTCTCGCATCGATTGAAGAATTTTGCGGGAAAATAAAAGCAATGAAAGATACTCAAGAGGATGAAGACTTTATGGTTGTAGCTAGAGTCGAGGCTTTTATTGCAGGCTTGGGATTAGATGAAGCCCTTAAACGTGCGGAAGCCTACAGGAAGGCAGGCGCCGATGCAATTCTTGTGCATAGTAAAAAATCAGATTTTAAAGAAATTGAAGCATTCATGAAGGAATGGAGTGGAAGGCATCCAGTGGTTATTGTGCCTACAAAATATTATACAACCCCAACTAATGAATTCAGAAAAGTAGGAATAAGTACTGCAATCTGGGCTAACCATAACTTAAGAGCATCGATCACTGCTATGCAGAACATCTCAAAACAAATTCTAAAAGATGAAAGTCTCATTCAAGTAGAGAAATCGATTGTAAGTGTGCAAGAGATTTTTAGACTCCAAAATGCTGAGGAGCTTCAAAAAGCGGAGAAGAAATATTTGCCATCAACTAATAACGAATCACAACCCGAAACGGAGTGATGGTATGTTAAATACAATCGAATTTGGAAATGAGCTTAAAAGACTTGGTTTTGACTTTTACAGTGGGGTCCCATGTTCATTTTTAAAGAATCTTATTAACTATTCCATAAATGAGTGTGAATATATTGCTGCAGCCAACGAAGGTGATGCTGTAGCCATTGCTTCAGGAGCATACCTTGGGGGAAGGAAATCAGTTGTTTTAATGCAAAACTCTGGTCTAACCAATTGTATTTCTCCATTGACTTCCTTAAACTACCCCTTTCAAATACCTATACTTGGGTTTGTTAGCCTACGTGGAGAACCCGGGTTGAATGATGAACCCCAGCATGAATTAATGGGACAAATTACGACACAAATATTAGATCTCATGCAAATAAAATGGCAATTCTTATCTCCTGATGATAGTGAGGCAAAGAGACAGCTTGAAGAAGCTAACAAGTGGATTGAAGTAAATCAACCATTCTTTTTTGTAGTGAGAAAAGAAACATTTAAAAGTGAGAAATTGAAGATAGAGCAACGTCTTAATCATAAAAACAAGAAAAAAAGTGAAAAAACTGACTTAGATGAACTGCCAAGTCGTTTTGACACTTTAAAAGTGATAAATGGACTCAAAAATATGAAAACAGTATTAATGGCCACAACTGGTAAAACAGGAAGGGAACTATATGAGGTCGAGGATGCTGATAATAATCTATATATGGTTGGCTCCATGGGTTGTGTCGGTTCTTTAGGCTTAGGCTTAGCCTATACGCGAAAAGATATAGATGTAGTTGTTATTGATGGAGATGGTTCCCTCCTTATGCGAATGGGGAGCTTATCTACAAATGGCTACTATCAACCTGAAAATATGCTCCACATTCTTCTAGATAATCAAGTTCACGATTCAACTGGAGGGCAAAATACCGTTTCTCACAATGTTAATATTGTCAATATTGCTGCAGCTTGCGGTTATGAAAAGTCATACTATATCCATAATTTACAAGAACTTGAAATGTGTATTCAAGAATGGAAAATGACAAAAGGGCTGACTTTTATTTATTTGAAAATCTCAAAGGGATCTAAACAAAATCTAGGACGCCCAAAAGTTACTCCAAGTGAAGTTAAAACTCGTCTACAGAAATTTATTAAATAATTGTTCTGAAAATGAATATTAGCAGGTTGATTTTGCCTATAAGAAGCCTCTATACAGTACTAAAACTTAGTTGGAGGGAGATAATTCGAACCGCGTATAAAAGTGTAATAAAATTAAAGGGAGGAGTACCTTGAAGAAAATTAAAAGAAATATATTACTGAATCCCGGACCTGCTACTACAACAGATACGGTTAAATACGCACAAGTGGTACCTGATATTTGCCCTCGTGAAGATGACTTCAGCCAATTATTGCAGTTTGTTACTTCTGAAATTACTAGTTTAGTTTCAGAAGAGAATCAATATACAACTGTTTTATTCGGTGGTTCAGGTACTGCTGCTGTGGAGTCAATCTTGAGTTCAGTAATGACTGATGGGGTTTTAGTAATCATTAATAACGGAGCCTATGGAAAAAGAATGTGTGAAATTGCAGAAGCTTATCAGCTGGATTGGATTGAGTTTTTAAGTCCACCCGATCAACCTATTAAATTAGATCAGTTACATTCATTCATTCAAAGAATTCCACGAAAAGTTTCTTTTCTAGCTGTCGTCCATAATGAAACAACAACGGGATTATTAAACGATATAGAATCGATTGGCTCCATTTGTGAAGAAAATGAGATTAATATGATGGTAGATGCAATGAGTTCGTTTGCGGCTATTCCTATTAATATGAGTAAAATGAAAATAAGTTATTTGGCGGCTAGTTCCAATAAAAACCTTCAAGGAATGGCAGGAGTCTCTTTTGTTATAGCTAAAAAAAGCGAACTAGAAAAAGAAAAAACAAAAAAGCCGACAAATTATTACTTGAATCTTTATTCTCAATATGACCATTTCATCGAGACAGGTCAGATGCGTTTTACTCCGCCTGTACAAACTCTCTATGCGCTAAAACAGGCGATTGTAGAATTAAAAGCAGAAGGAATGAAAGAAAGATATGAACGATATTCTAAATGTTGGGAAACCTTAATAGAAGGCCTCTCTAAACTTGGTTTAAGATATCTCGTCCCTGTCGAGCACCATTCAAAAATTATTACAGCAATAGTAGAGCCCGAAAGTGAAAAGTATAATTTTAAAGAAATGCATGATTATTTTTATGCTAACGGAATAACGATATATCCTGGAAAACTTTATCAATTAAATTCTTTTAGGATAGCCAACATTGGTGATCTTAGCAAAGATGATATCGAGCTCTTTTTAACTTTATTAGAAAAATATCTTCAAACCTGAATTATTCACGGAACAGTGGAAAACCTACAACTTATGTAGGTTATATTAATTAATTATTTTTAATGCTTTTCCTTGTTCAACTCCCATGAAAATTAAACTCTTCAATTTCGGAATAAAGACAACACGAAAGCAGACGCAGCTCATTTGTTTTTTTAATTTGCAGCGTCAAAATATATGGAGCCAATATCATTCTACAACAAATACACAATCAACCGGAAGTTATCAAGCAGAAAATGGCCAATCAATGAAAAAGTCTTTAGAAAGAAGTAGGCATCTCGCGTACAAAGATATATGTGAGAGATGCCTGCTTTCTCTTGTGCAGCTAAAGTTGTCTAATCTAACCGCTGCTTATGACTCAGCGGCAACTGAATTCTCCAGTCGGCACCATACTTGAAGCATAGCGAGTGTTTTTTCCTCCAGATCCCCCTTCTCATTGCTTGAATGTGTCCAGGCAATGTGACCATCCGGTCGGATTAACATTGCATTCATATTTGTGAACTCGCTCCGTTCAATGCGTGCGGCAGTAATATTCACACGGTGAGCAAAACGTTGCAGTTTATCCGCCAATGATTGGTGATCAGGAGATAATATAAGTACGAAACGACCGTTAGGCATCATTTCATAGAGTGTATGCTTTTTCTGGTTCGTATCTCTAAGTGTAAAATTAGGACAACGGCGTCCTGCAAACAATTGCTCGGAACCATTTTCCGGGATTGGTGGATAGGCCACTCCGGTAGCTCCGATCTTCTGCGCAAGCGATAAGTTCACCTCAGGGTGAGCAATCCATTGTGATACAACGTCTCGCAGTGCCAGTCCAGCTTGTGAGAAATCGCTCGATAACTTTGACTGTGCTAATGTGCCTTGTGTAAACGTCTTCCCGACGGGTTGCCGCTCGTCGCTATAATTTGTAAGCAACCAATCAGCCGAATCACTTCGCACTACAGCTGCAAGCTTCCAGCCAAGATTAAATGCATCTTGCAGGCCAACGTTCAACCCCTGTCCTCCAGACGGGAAATGAATGTGTGCTGCGTCTCCAGCAAGTAAAACGCGTCCAATCCGATAAGAATCGGACACCCGTGTAGCATTGCCAAAACGAGTCAGCCAAATTACAGATTCAAATTCATACTTCGTTCCTGTAATCCGATATATGGATTCGGTGAACTCTTCGAGTGTAACCGGTGTACGACCCGGAATATGCTGTCTAGTAGAATCGATTAATATGAAACGGCGACTACCGTTAGGCAGCGGGACAGACACACAAATCCCATGTTCATTGAACACTGTAGTCGGGGTCGCTATTTTCTGATGTTCCTGAACGTAGACGTCACCTTGCATAGCAGTGATATTCTCATCCCACCCGGAAAAAGCAACTCCCGTATGCTCGCGAACAATGCTTCGTGCTCCATCCGCTCCAACTACATAACTTGCCTGCAACTCGTAACTATCTCCATTTTCGTCACGAGCTTCCAACAACACGAATTGTTCATTCTCCTGTAACGATACAACATTATGTCCGTAGAGGATCTTCACGCCTAATTCCTCAGCATATTCCTTTAACAAACTTTCAGTTATATTTTGTGGAATATACAAGGTGTAAGGAGTATCTGAGTCCAACTTTGATACATCAAGCCAAGTTTCTAGAAATGCATACTCAATCTTAGACTGTGGTTGGCTTTGGGACATGAACCGGTCCAGAATACCACGCATCGCTAAAATTTCTATAGAACGCGTATGCAAGGTCAATGCGCGAGGCTGTACTACAACCTCAATTCTTCGTTCCAATACTACGGCATTGATGCCTGCTATCTTCAATTCGCAAGCCACCATCAGACCTGTTGGGCCGCCGCCTACAATTACGACGTCAAAATTTTTATTATCTTGTACCGCATCTTTATGTTTCTGGATTACTTGATTCATATACTCTTTTTACCTCCTCATTTTTGTAATGTTTTTCAGCCTAATAGGAATGAATATTCATTCCTATTAGGCTATGAAGTTATTAGAGTCTGCAGACTCTAATCGCACTCCAACGACATTCCTCCACATCTACAAAAAATTCGTTCGATTCCTACACCGCCTTCCACTTTAATTTTATATATTTTCGCACTGTTTTGAAGGCTAAAATTCGCCTTCATACGGAATGAATATTCATTCCTAATTATAGGATATATCTTTTTCATTATTAATTCAAGGCTAATCTCTAATGTTCAGTCTACACACCTAATATATAAGTCAAAAAATCACAATTATGTGCACATCAAAATAAAAAAGTGCATCGCTAAAGTGGGACAGCCAAACGACGGATTCAATATCAACATCGCCAACCCTCCCCATCTCGTTTCCTTTGACCAAAGCAAAATTCTAAGCCATATTAAGATCGATCCTGTGTTTGTTGATGATTTACAGCTTTTGGAGGTTAATGGACTCGGATCGCATTCCAACAACATTCTTCCACACCCGCAAAAAGTTCGTCTGTTTCCTCTATTACTCCTGCACTTGTTATTTCAATTAATTTGACAAGAGCACCATAGAAAATGGGAATCAACACATCAGGAGGTAATGAGTAGATGATGCCTTGTTCCTGCCCTTTTATTAAGAAATCGCGCATAAAATCATTAAATTCGTTGTACATTTTTTGGCTTTCTTCATTCAATAAACGGGGATTATGGTGGGAGTCAATAAATGATATAGCCTCTCTTTCCCTTTTTGCAAAGTGAACCATTTGATAAAAAATGTGATGAAATTGCTGGCGTACCGTGCCGAATTCAGGAAAGCCTTGCTTTAGAGTGTTGAAAAAACGTTGTACGCATTCTTGAAACAAACAATTCAAAAGTACCTCTTTATTTTCGAAATACCGGTAAATAGTACCGGCCCCAACTTTTGCGCTATCGGCTATCATGGGTACGGTTGTTGCATCAAAACCACGTTCAGTAAACAAAAGTAATGCTGCCTGCAAAATATCTTCTCTTTTATTTGTTGCCACAGAATCCGACCTCCATACTGAATGAATATTCATTCCAATTATTATAAAACAGTATCAGAAAGAATTCAAGTAAGTTACTGGATAAAAGGCGTATTCGGTCACCATATGCCATAAACAATCAGTGAGATACGTGCCCATTCAAAATTCATTTTGTGTAATCCATTGAAAAACATTCTCCTCATGAGCTACCGATAATTCCTTTACACAGTTTTATGAAACAAATGATAAATGAAATCTATAGTGTCATTTATCATAAGTGCTTCTACGCCGAGTATTATACTGTATTGCATGCAAGATTAGGTAACTATGTAGCTTTTGTCTAGTCAAAAAAACTTCTAGTAAAAAACAGGATTTCAATTGACTAATTTTTCGGAATATTATACGATAAGTATACAGAACAACCTCTATTGTTCTGTACGCTTACTATTTGCGTAATGTACAGGAGCTATGTTTTTTACAAAATTACTTAACTTCAGCGGGCTTACAATTGAATAATGTTTTAACATTTTTTTGAAAGAAGATCGTGCGTTTAGCGTCACCAATCTCTTTTGAAATAAGCATTTGAGATAAAACAAATAAAAGTGAACACTTTCCCTTAGAAATTTTATTTTGTTAACCCGCATAGTGAATGTACAAACCAAAATATGTGAACAAACAGTTAGTTTTGTTTTCACGGCCAAGTAGGCTTTCACCAATTGTTAGCAGATATGTGATGGATTTTTTCATTAATTGTTGTTACCTTCTTCTATTCAGTAAATTGAGTATGCATGAACGTAAATATTCCTTTTAATGGTAAATGAATCACCCAGTAACTGCTATCCTATTGCGAAATGCTGTTCATCTGAGTCGTGCTGACAACAAATAGAATGATCGTTTTAGGCAACGATTTTTCCGAAGTACGTCTATTTAAGCCATTGGTAATAACGAAGCAACTGGCTAGAAGGAAGTAGGTACTAAATTGATGTTATGTAATACCCTCCCGCTGAAGGAACAATAAAAGCTGCCCATCTTGATGATAGATGCTGGCAGCTTTTATATTTTGTTTATCTTTGAAGTTGATATCACTTTTCACCATTCGCCGTACGGACAGTTGTCGTTGAAATACTCACGATTCAATCTTGAATACCTGCGATGAACGCGTCTAAGCGCCTACTAGATCGGACTTGTAAATAATCATCATTCATTTATAATCGCGCCTATCGAACAGCGTCCATTGCCTCATCAATTCCCTGTAGTAGCGCATCATTTTTCATCGTTGTGCTTAACTTTAATCGACTTGAATGACTGCCACCATGCATAACCCTCTTTCATGCTGGCACTTGGTACAGGCATTATTTTTTTCAGTATTGAATGTCATGAGTCAGTCTCATTTTCATTAATAATTCCGTAATGTATTAAATCCTGATATTTACCTTCTTTGATGACATGGTCCTTTAAAATTCCTTCTTGTGTCATGCCAATCTTCTCCATCACTTTTCCTGAAGCAGGGTTCGAAGCAAAATATCGTGCAAACACCTAATATCGCCAATTTTTAAATGATTAAAATTACTTACTCGACATGCCTGTTACTTCCAGCGAACCTGCTGCTGGTTCTTCACGGCTACATCTTCTTTTTTGGATACGGGCGCATTTTTGCCTACTATAACAGAAAAGACAACAATCACTGCGATAACAAGCGTGAACCATGTGATGGATTCATCTAGAAATACTGTTGCAAATAGAATCATCAAAAATGGTTGTAAATATTGAATCTGACTAACTCTTGCAATTCCGCCCATAGCCATGCCACTATACCAAGCAACATAAGCTAGAAATTGGCTAACTACTGCGAGATACATAAAACTAATCCACGCTTGTATAGGTGCTTGAAGCATTTCAGCTGTAACATGTAGTCCAACTGGAATAATGAAAAATGGAGCCCCAATCATTATTGCCCAGGCAATCACTTGCCAGCTCCCTAATTCTTTCGCTAATATGCCCCCCTCTGCGTAACTAAGTCCAAGTATAATCACTGCTGCTAATAAAGCTAAATCGGCAAATTGTAATTGACCGAATCCAAGATGTAGTGCATACACAATAACAGCCAATGAACCGATGATACTTGAAATCCAGAATTTGAGTGATGGTATTTCGCCTCCCCTTAACATTGCAAATCCGGTTGTTGCTAAGGGTAACAGGGCTAATTCCACAGCGCCATGAGAAACAGGCAAGGATTCCATTGCCCAAGATGTAAGAAGTGGAAATCCTAAAACTGCACCAACAGCAACAATCAATAGACTTTTGAATTGGCGAAGTGAAGGGAGTTTTTCTTTTCGAACCACCAATACCACAGCTACCAATATAGCAGCAACAACGGTTCTTCCTAAACCGACAACCGTCGATCCAAAATACGCTACAGCAATGCTTGTCGAAGGAAGCGTTAAACTAAAGCAAATGACACCTACTAGACCTAAGAATAAACCGAGTTTTTCTGTTCTTGCCATTTGATATGGTCCACCCCTTTCTTATCACTTTTTCATCTGTACCACTTTCTACGATTTAAAAAGTAGTTCTGATATAATTAAATACTAATATGTATACACATTAGAAAGAAACAGTTATTTTATCCATCTGTCATGGTACAGTTAAAGGAGATGCAAGAGATGAGTTCGAAATACAAGCAAATTATGGAAGAAATTAAAGGACAGTTAGCAAATGGCATCCTCCATGCAGGTAGTAAACTTCCTTCTGTTCGTCAATTAGCTGTGCATTTTTCTTGTAGTAAAAATACGGTGATTAGAGCGTATACAGAATTAGAAAAGGAGCATTTCATTTATGCCGTTCCAAAAAGTGGTTACTATGTTGTCCATGAATTTCAACACAGCAAACATGATAATGAAATGATTGATTTCTATTCTGCCGGTCCCGATATCAATGTGTTACCTTATATAGAATTTCAGCACTGTATGAATCAAGCAATTGAACAATACAAAGAGGAACTGTTCACTTACTCCGATCAACAAGGGCTTTATTCCTTACGCGTTCAGCTAGTGAAGTATTTGCAAAGTTTACAGGTTTTCACTCAACCAGAGAAACTGGTCGTTGTCTCTGGCTCACAGCAAGCCCTTAATTTATTGGTTTCTTTGCCGTTTCCTAATGGCAAAAACAATATTTTAATCGAACAACCTAGTTATTTCGGGTTCATTGAGTCCGCCAATGTACATCAGGTTACTACTTTTGGGATTGAATTATCGATGGAAGGAATTGACCTTGGCCGTTTGGAATATATTTTCCGTAATAATGATATAAAATTTTTCTATGTAATTCCGAGATTTCATAATCCACTTGGACACAGTTATACGAATAGTGAAAAGAAAAAAATTGTAGAATTAGCCGAAAAATACGATGTGTATATCGTGGAAGATGATTTTTTAGGCGATCTTGATCCAAATGACAAATCAGATCCTATGTTTTCATATGCTCCTTCTGGAAGAGTAATCTATATAAAAAGCTTTTCAAAAATTTTTCTACCAGGGCTAAGAATCGCGACAGCCGTGCTTCCCAAGCAAATGGTTGACAATTTTTTACGCTTTAAATTCACTTCAGATTTTAATAGTTCCGCCTTGTCTCAAGGGGCATTGGAGATCTATTTAAAAAGTGGCATGTTCAATAGTCATCTCAAAAAAATAAAAGAATTATATCATTCTAAAATGCAAATCCTTCAAGAAGCATGTGAATTATTACTTCCGGCTAATACTCACTTTTCAAAACCGACTTCAGGTTTCTATCTGTCCATCTATTTGCCAGAGAAAGTGACAGCAAAACAGGTAGTTCATATGCTAAACGAGCAACATATATATGTTGATGATGCCTCTAGAATGTTTTTACCAGCTTATAAAAAGGAAAATCTCATTCGATTATGTATCTCGCAAGTGAATGAGAGTCAAATTAAACTAGGTATAGAGCAATTGGCGCATTGTATTGCTTTAATTGACAGTAGAAAAAATCACCTTCCGCCAAATCACTTGTTATCCTTTCAGAATAGCTAATTGCCGATAGAGGGAAATAGCTAGATGATGCGGATTTTCTACTAACCTGCTACTGTATAGAGAAAAGAAAATTGATTCAATGGGTTCCGAAAAACACAGTAACCATCTATCAATCACGCTGATAGATGGTTAGTAAAGATGTTTATGAAAATTGTTTTCAATCAAGAATAAAGTTGCTGCATTTCGGATAGGATTCTTCACTATAACTCCCAAGAGAATCATGTGATGGTTCATTTTACGATCTTGCTTTTTTTGTGCAGAAGCGACTGTACTTGAAAATCGCCCCCTGTTAATGAAGGATAAATTCAGCCATTTTTTCGCTTTTTAAGGCGTAATACAATGATGATGACGATTGAGATTAGCATAACAATAGGAAGGATTTTTGTGCATACAACCATCCAATGAAAAGGTGCCTTATGGACATTTACGGCTTTCCGCCATTGATTTTCTCCAATTTCAACAGCAATTGCAGTCTCAGTTGCTACTTCATTTATTGCAAAATACTTTGTTCCTTTCGGATAAGCATTTGAAGCATCTCCGTAGTAATCTCCAGTCATATCATTGGGTCTTGTTTTTACTTCTCCAATAACCTCTCCAATTTGACGCTCTACTACCTTTTCTTCTTTCCCTTCATATACATTCCCATTCCAAACAACAAAAGGATAAGCCCAATCTAATGCTCGAACAGATGATGTAAAAGCAAATGCAAATACAATACTGCTCTTTTCATCAGTATCACCCCCTACTATCCACGATTTTAAGCGATCCCCTTTCAGCCAAAGGAACATTGCTATTTCTACTTCTTGATATGCAATAGGATTCGGAAATAACGAAGTCACTTCCTCTAAAACTAATGCGTACGCTCTTTTTTCCTCTTCTTCCATTCTTTGTTGCTTTTGCTTGTCTAGCAACTCTTTTAAACGTTCTTTTTGATCCTTACTCACCTTCATCACCCTAGAAATATTACTTTCTTTCTCATATTATATCGATATATCAATTTCATCTATCACAAAACTGCCCAATTATAATAAGCAATTGTTATGCTTGTTGCGTCAGGAAAAAGCGTATCCATTTAAGAAACGCCCCCGTTACTTTCTTAGAGTGTCTCAATCTTTAAGTCTCTAGCTTTTATCAGTATTTCAGAAAGTGGCTCATTTAATTCCAAATTATAGCATTCTTTACTTCAACAACAAAAGAGCGATTACCTTTATTTTGCAATCGCCCCCGTTAGCTAGTATCCATATAAATTTAACTAGTTATTTACTCCGTTTAAGCCATTATAAGTACTTGCCCACTCATCAATTCTCTTTTAAAAATTTTAATCCATCCTTTGTTACTTAAGGTGATGTAAGGACGACTTTCACCTTACCATTTGTCACTTTACATAACTAACTCTTAATTCCTAATTGGCTCAACATCTATTACTGAAGGAGTGACTGTCAAATAGTTCACTAAACAAGAAAGCCTGAAAAAAGAGCTTTACATTAAGTCACGTTTTTTACCCAATGCTCAGTTATCTCAGCGAATTTTTTAACTGCAGGTGAAATAGGCGTTCTAATGGCTAATCCGATGGTTCTAGTTTGTTGTAATTCAAGTGGAATGACCTTTATGGAATCCAATCCTTTAGGGATGATCATTTCCGGTAAAATACTAATACCTAAATTATTCTCAACCATAGAAAAAATAGAGTTTTCGTTCATATTTTCGAATCGAATATTTGGCTGGATATTGTTCTCTTTAAAAAATAGTTGTATATCGTCAAAACATTGAAAAGTGGGCATGATGAATGGAGCATTTTCAATATCTTCAACAGATATATATTTTTTTCTATGAAAAGGTGATTGGTCTGATACTACACATAATAGTGGCTCCGTTTTTAACTGGACAATATCGAATGAATGTAAGGCAGTAGTCGTTTTAATATTAACAAAACCACAATCCACTTCACTATCTAGTAACCATTTCTCTACCTCAGCATAATTTCCTTCTATTAGTTGTATTTCTATATCAGGATATTTTCTCTCCATTTCCTTTATAATATAAGGAATCCAGTTAGTTGATATACTACTAAATACCCCTACCTTTACCGTCCCTTTATTCAATCCATTGATAGCGTTTACTTCCTGCTTTAACATATCATTATAATATAGAATCTCTCGAATCGTGACTAATAAATCCTTCCCATTCTGTGTTAGCTTAATTGCAGAGTTATTTCGAATAAATAAAGGAAAGTTAAATTCTTTTTCTAAACTTGTAATGGCATGACTCACAGCAGATTGCGTTAATCCTAATACATCCGCGGTTTTAGTAAAGCTATTTACCTCTGCTGCTTTACTAAAAATTTCATACTTAACTAAACTCATTGTTAACACCCCAAGAATTTTTTTCATGTACTTCATTATAATTATTCGCTGTACTAATGACAAACATGTACTTATAATCAGGTCATACTTTGTAACATTGCATTTAATAATAATTTAAAGGAGCGTGTATTGTGATGAAGAAAATTTTAATTACAGGAGCTGCTGGAAAGATTGGTCAACATATTACTATTACTTTAATGAAACAAACAAGCTATCAATTAAGATTGGCAGACATTAATTTATTCCCTTTAGAAAAACTTAAAAAGTCGTCAGGTCATGAAGTTATTTATTTAGATGTATCTAGTCTAGAAGAATGTCAAGAAGCATGTAAAAACATAGATATTGTTATTCATTTAGCAGGAGTTCCTTCTCCAGATGCAGATTTTTATACTTCTTTATTAGAGAGTAATATCAAAGGTTCATACAATATATTTAAAGCTGCCTCGGATAATGGTGTATCTAGAGTTGTAGTTGCTTCTAGTGCTCAAACAGTTGAAGGATATCCACTAGACTTTCAAGTAACCGATTCTTCACCTGTTAGACCAAAGAATATGTATGGGGTTAGCAAATGTTTTGTGGAAGCACTTGCATCGTATTTCGCATATGAAAAACAGTTACAAAGTATCGCTATCCGTATTGGTGCTTATGACGATTACAAACCTGAGGGGCAGCCACTTTCAGCTCGAGACATGAGTGCGTATATAAATCCAAAAGATTTTAGTGACCTTCTCCTAAAAACGATTTCTGCTAAAAACCTACCTCCTTTTTCAATCTTACATGGTATATCTGATAATCGTTTTAAACGTTTAAACCTTGAAGAAACAAAAAGGTTAGTAGGATATACGCCCAAATCAGATGCGTTTAAATTGTGCGGAATTCAATTTTTTGACCGTTAGCTGTTGCAAACAAGCATTTAAAAGGAGGGTTTTCCATGAAGAGCCTAAGAAAAACCGTTAAAAAGAATATTCAATCAAAACAAATAAAAGCACAAGGGAAGCAAACTTTTAAAGACTACTGGAACGAAATTATTAAAGCTCTCATTGCTACAAAGTAAATAAATGCTCATTGAATAAAGTGTATCAATATTAATATCGACCATAGCGTATAAGCTAAATTAATTCGACAAGAGAAATTATTCTAAGCTCATTTTACTGAAATTTCTAATAATAAAAGATGGTTAATTTCAATATTTACCCTGCTTCCTTACGAAAAAGGTCGATTCAGCGTTTTATATAAATTCCTGAATTCGACCTTTCCCCCTATTCTTGTTAAAAAATTTTTAGGATACGTAAATAAATAAGTTAAATTTTAATAGTTGCTAATATATCTTCACTTTCTTGATCCATACCGACTTCAACGAAACCAAAACTGGCGTAAAAATCTTTTGCTACATGATTATTAGGATCGTAACAGATTTCGATTTCTTCTAATCCACCTGTCTGCTTAATTTCATCAAGGGCTAGTAGCAAGGCTTTACACCCGATACCGAGTAGTCTTCTTATAGCTTATTCAACTAAAGCCCCCGTTAGAGTAAGTAACTTACTTTTATGTCACTAGATACCACATGTCTTAAAATATTTTTTAGTCAATATGATCATGAAGCCACATATTATTGCTATCCCAAAAAAAGAGGTGCCTAAAAAAACTACTGGGGAACCTATAAAAACGAACATCACATCGGTATGACCCGTAGCTACATATCCCCCCAATATATCAGGCTTATCGAATTTCGTTTTAATATATCTCCATCCATAGGTACTGAAAAAATATATTATATGTATAAACAGCGAACAAAAAAATGCCTGCATAATCGTTTTCATTACAAACTCTCCCAGTTAACTGATTCACAGGAAGGAATCTACTCCCACCTTGGTTATTTACCATCAATATTTTTTCTCATCTTCCCTATAAATCAATACGTATGTTACAATTATCCTTATCATTTTCTACTATCACTTCCAATTTTCTAATCTAATTATCTAATGTATAACAGGGATGTTCTTCATACAGATAGGTAAGCCTTTGAAGTTATCGCTGGCTTTTCCCCCTGTTCACACCGTACGTGCGACTTTCACCGCATACGGCGTTCCAACTAATCCAATTTATTCTTTCTATGTTTTAAGCAGCCGAGTGAAGATTTTCCAAAGTTAGATTATTTCATTGTTACATTTCAGTCGTAAGTTATTTACTT